>DASYSS010000056.1 GCA_036003045.1 Gemmatimonadaceae bacterium | reverse complement strand
CGCGGCGCGCGGCCTTAACTTTCAACTTTCGACCTGACCCCCTACTTCATCGCAACAGCGGATACGGATCCACGGCCGTCCCCTTCCACCAGCGCCGGTCGGCGCCGAGGCGGATCAGAGCGAAGTGAAGGTGCGGCGTGTTCTTCGGCGCGTTGCCGGTCGTTCCGACGTAGCCGATCACCTCGCCGCGATGCAGCACCTGCCCTTCGTGCAGGCCGGGCGCGTAGCCGTCGAGGTGCGCGTAGTAATAGCAGTAGCGCTGGTCGGGATCGAACTCGTAAACCGTGAGGCCGCCCGCCGCGCTCGTGAAGAGCTTGCGCACGACGCCGTCGTCCGCCGCTATGACCGGCGTGCCGCGCGGCGCCAGGATGTCGATCGCTTCGTGCCGGTGATTGCCGCGCACTTCGTTGAACATGTCGCGCATGGCGGTGCGATTCACGCCGGCGACGGGGATGATCATCGGCCGCGGAGCGTTGAGGTCACGCGTTACCGGCGGCGGCGCTCCCATCGCTCGCTGTACCGGAGCCGCGGCGCTAGGCGCGCTCGGATCCGGACCCGCCGCGGCCCAGGCGAGAAGAGCGATCAGGGCAATCGCCAGCAGAACGAGAACTTTCCTCACGACGTCATCTCACTCCCCGAGGATCGCGGGCATGCCGGGTGTGACCAGCTTTGCGAGCTCCGTGGCGTCCCAGTTGGTCAATCGGATGCAGCCGTGCGAAGTGCTCTTGCCGATCGCTGACGGCACCGGCGTCCCGTGGATTCCGTAGTGCGGCTTCGAAAGATCGATCCAGACGACGCCGACCGGGCTGTTCGGCCCCGGCGCCAGCTTCGCCTTCCTGTCCGACGCCTCGGCATCCCAGAAGAGATCGGGGTTGTAGTTGTAAGGAGGGTTCCACGCGACACCGTTGATCTTCCACTTGCCAAGGGGAAGTGGATCGTGCGCGCTGCCGGTGGTCGCCGGAAAATGCGCGACAACGATGCCGGCCGCGTCGACCGCCTCGACCGCTCCCTCTTTCCTGCTGACGCGGATCGTCATGCCGCCCGATTTCGTCGGAGGAGGCGTGGTCACGTTCGGGACGTGAATGACCACTCCGGCCCGATCGAGTTTCTTGCCCGGGTTCAGCGCCGCGAGCAATTCCGGCCTGACGTGAAACCGCTCGCCGAGCGCTTCGGCGAGATTCTCGTAGCCGAGCACGGGCAGCTTCGCCTTGTCCGCCATCTCCTCCGGGATCTTCGTGAACGGCCCGGCAAGATCCGCCGCCGTCAGCGTGTAGTCGACGATCACCGGCGCGGTGTCTGCGTTCAGCGCGTTCCAGGTCGCGGCACTCACCTGCGACCCGGCATTGATCTTTTTCGCCAGGTTGAACGCCGCCACCGCTCCGCGCGTGATCCCGCCGTAACGTGCGTCGATCTCCCCCGGCGAGAAGTGCGCCCGATCGAGCAGAATCTGCGCGCGCAGAACGGCCGCACCGCTCTGCGAGGAGGACTTCAGAACGGGATTCGCCGAGGCGCTGTTCGCCGCAGCGGCGCTCAACGGCGGAGCAGTCCGATGCCGTGCCGCACTCAGCGGGAGGGCGGCCATGAGGAGAATCGGCAGAAAACGGAATCGGAGACAAGGACGCATACCCTCTCATCTCTGCAAGGCCGTGTCCGACTCTGCCTCCGGAGGCCGTTTTCTTTTTTCGGCCGATACCCTATATGTGGATACACCGAAGGGAGACCGATACCTCGACTTCACGTGGACGTAATCGATCGCTTTCCGAACGCATCGAAACCATCCGTGGATGTTTCGAACCGCTACGCGAACGTTTCAGAACGTTCCCGGATCGCTCAGGAACGTAATCGCGGGCTATCGAAACGCTCCCGGATCGCTTCCAAAGCACGCGAGAACGTACGCATACGATCCTGGATCATTTCGATGCGATATCGGGTAGCAAGGAAACGAAATAACAACGTACCGTTACGTTCGAAGTTCGTTTCCTTACGATCTCAGGTCATACCGAGGGCTATTTCTTTAGCTCGACGAGGATTAAACGGTCCACTTGTTCATGATTCCTACGTCCCCTTCGCCGCCAGGTAGCTGTACATCTGGAACCTTGCGTTCACGTCCTCCTGCGCGGCGGCGAACAGTTCGGTGATCTCCTCGGATGCCTTGCCTTTGAGCAGCTGATTGAAGCGGTTCTCCGTGCGGAGGAACTGCTCGAGGGGCATCTTCAGGGTTTTGGAGTCGAGTTGCAGCGGGTTCTGGTGCTCGAGGGCGCGGTCGGGGTTGTAGCGGTAGAGGAGCCATTGGCCGGCGTCGACCATCGACTTCTGGTGCTGCAGGCCGGAGGCGATGTCGATGCCGTGGGCGATGCAGTGGCCGTAGGCGATGATGAGGGACGGGCCGTCGTAGGACTCGGCTTCAATGAACGACCGGAGCGTGTGCTCGTCCTTCGCGCCGAGGGCGACGCTGGCGACGTAGACGTTGCCGTAGGTCATCGCGATGAGGCCGAGGTCCTTCTTCGCGGCGCGTTTGCCGGCGGCG
>DASYSS010000055.1 GCA_036003045.1 Gemmatimonadaceae bacterium | reverse complement strand
GTTACCAGTGCAAAGCGCGACCACATCCCCAATCGCATCTCGTTCGCGGCCGCCGACGAGTTCGACGATTATGACGGCAATATTCAGATCGCGGAGTTAAACGCGTTGAACGCAGCTCTGGCTGTGATCAAGTGGAAGAAGCTGCGCGGGTTCTACGCGGCGAATCGCAATGAGCACTTCACGGTCTATACCCTCAGCGAGAATGACCTCATCAACAACGACTTTTCATGACTCGCCGCACCAGCCTCGCCCACGAGTTCGTCGAGTACGTACCGGAGAAGGTGGAAGAGGGCAAGCTTTACGTCAGCATACCATTCAAGGTGGCGATGCACCTCTGTTGCTGCGGCTGCGGAGTCGAGGTCGCCACACCGATTAGCCCCGCCGACTGGCAGCTCACATTTGACGGCGACACGATAAGTCTCTGGCCATCTATCGGTAACTGGGGGCTCCCATGCCGATCGCACTACTGGATCGAAGAAGATCAGGTTGTATGGGCGGCCGCTTGGACAAAGAGAGAAATTGCGGCGGCCCGAGTGCGAGATAAGCGGTTGTTAGAGCAGCGATTTGGCTCCCGCAGAGATGCGACTGGAACTGGAGGCCTCACGGTCAGGCGTACCGCCGCAGACGATAGCATGTGGCATAAGGTCAAGCGGCTATTTCGTCATCAAACTCGGGACTAGTCCGCTGCTGTCATGGCTGCGTTTATGGCGTCAGCCGGCCCAAACCCGTCGGTTAGCGACCGCGACCGGGCGACGGGTAACGTGTTCGTCCAAGGCGGCCCGTCGACAGAGGCGGGGCGTGCGGCCCCCGCCGGCCGCTGATACGTTGAAAATCCGTTCGCCGCCATCCCTCCCGTGCACGCCAAGGCGCCAAGCCGATTCAACATGTCCGCCGTCCTTCTCCTCACCGCCTTCCTCCAAGCCCCCGCGCAGACCCCCGCGCGCCAAATCATCGACCCGGGCGTGATCGCCACCGGCCAACGCATCACCCCCGCCGGCGTCCAATCCGTCTTCACCGGCAAAGTCGCCGGCGTCCGATTCGGCGCCTCGTCGCAAGACATCGTCGTCGCCGTGCCCGGCTCCATCCAACACGTCGCGTGGCGGGACAATCGAGTCATCTCGCGCGCCCGCGTCGACGGACGCCCTGGCATCTACGCGCTCGCCATCGACCCCGTCACCCACCGCGTCCTCTCGTCCTCGGTCGGCCGCATTGGCGCCACCACCGGACCGAACGCGCGACGAAATCCGGCAGTCGCGCAGCTCCAGATCTTCGACGGCAACGAGTCCGGCGACTCGGTCGCCGCCGCCGCCAACTCCGGCGCCCTCGGCGACTATATGGTAGGAGCACCCGCCGTCGCGCTGAGACCCGGTCCCAACGGCAAGCGCCTCGCCGTCCTCCCGCTGCCCGCCAACGATTCGCTCGCCGTCATCGACGCCGATGCCGGATCTCTCATTCGCAAAATCGCGCTCGGCGTCGAACCCGTCGCGGCCGTCATCTCCGCCGACTCGCGCGTTGCCTACGTCTCCATTCTCGGTGGACCCAAGCCGAAGCCGGGCCAGCGCGCCGCGATGCAGACCGACGAGCCGCGCGCTGAAGCCGTCCGCATCGACGCACGCGGCATCGCCGAGCCGGGAAGCGTCGCGCGGGTCGACCTCGCAACTGGAGCAGTCACCGACATCACCGTCGGACGCCACCCCACCGCGCTCGCCTGGGACGAATCGAGCGCGAAGCTCTATGTCGCCGCCGGCAACTCCGACTCGATCACCATCGTCGACACGCGCCGCAACACTGTCGCCGGCAACATCGCGATCGCTCCCTTCCGTGATAGAAAGCCGGGGCTGGCGCCCACAGCGCTCGCCCTCTCACCCGACAACGCGACTCTCTACGTGACACTCGGCGGCGTGAACGCGGTCGCCGTCTACGATGTGGGCGCCACGCCGACGCTCAAGGGACTCGTGCCGACGTCGTGGTACCCGTCGAGCATCGACGTGAGTCCGGACGGGAAGTACATCGCTGTCGGCTCACTCTTCGGGCCCGGCGCGGGCACGGGCACGCTGCACCAGAAGACGTCGCGCTACGTGTTCGCGACGCGTGGCTCGGTGAACGTCATCCCCGTGCCGACCGACGCGGAGCTCGTCGCGTACACGACCGCCGTGTCGGAGAACGACAAGTTGGCGCTCGCGACGATCGGCGGAATCCTGCCGCCGGAGATGATCAGCGTACCGGCGGCGCGCGCGGTGCCGCAGATCCCGGGAGACTCCTCGCTCGTCAAGCACGTGGTCTTCATCGTCCGCGAGAATCGCACGTACGACCAGGTGCTCGGCGACCACGAGATGGGGTCGCACGACTCCTCCCTCGTCATGTACGGCAAAGACGTAACGCCGAACGCACACGCGCTATCGCGGGAGTTCGTGACGCTCGACCACTTCTTCGTCAACGGCGGCAATTCGGCCGACGGTCATCAGTGGGTGACGCAGGCAAACGAGACCGAGTACCCGATGTGGCCCCTCTATTTCGGACGAAGCTACCCATCGGAAGGGATCGACGCGCTCACGTACTCGTCGGGCGGATTCCTCTGGGAGGCGGCGCAGGCAAAACGGCTGTCTGTAACCGTGTTCGGCGAATACGCACCGTCAATCGCAAATTCTAGAGATTCGGTGCGCCGCGCGATGTTCGCGAAGTACAACGAGCACCCGAACGACTTCGCGCTCCATCGCAAAATGCTCGAGGCGCGCTACAACACACACTCCGACATTCCGTCGCTCGATCGCGCACTCGTGCGCGAGTATCCGGGTTGGACGCAGGAAGTGCCCGACGTCGTGAAGGCCGGCGACATCCTCGCGCACTTGGGCGATTGGGAAAAGGCGAAGGCAATGCCCAATCTCACGATGATCATCCTGCCGAACGACCACACGGAAGGAACGTCGGCCGGCTGGTGCGTCCCACGCGCCTGCGTCGCCGACAACGACTACGCGCTCGGCAAAATCGTCGAAGGCTTGAGCAAATCGTCGTTCTGGAAAGACATGGCGATCTTCGTCGTCGAGGACGACGCGCAGGACGGCGTGGACCACATCGACGGCCATCGCACAGTCGCACTCGCCATCTCACCATACACAAAACGTGGAACGGTTGATTCGACGATGTACACGCAGCCAAGTATGGTAAAAACGATCGAGCTGATGCTCGGCTTACCGTCGATGTCGATCTTCGACCTCGTCGCGACCGACATGCGCGCCAGCTTCATCGCCCCCGGCGAGAAACCCGACCTCGCCGCATACACGGCGCTCGCGCCGCAGATCTCGTTGCTCGCCGAGAACCCGAAGCCGGCGTCGATCCAAGGCCGGTTCTCGAAGGAGCGACGCTCGGCGGCCGTGGCTTCGTCTCGAATGATGCTCGACAGTCCGGACGAAGCACCGGCCGAGCAGCTCAACCGGATTCTCTGGCACGACGCGCGCGGCTGGGACAAGGCGTATCCGGCCGTTCGACATGCGATGATGTTCCCGTTCGCGGTCGATGTTGCTGATGAGGATCGGCGGGAGAAGGGCCCGGTTCGCAAGAAGTAGGGAGGGCTCGCCCCTCTTGCGCACGACCGCCGGCACCTGCATGATCTCTGACCGAGGTCAGAGATCATGGCCGACGCCGCCATCGACCAAGTCCGCCGCTTCAACCGCGTCGTCGCCGAGCGCATCGGCGCGCTCGAGGATCATTTTCTCGGACGATCGCGTCCGCTCGGCGAGGCGCGCCTGCTCTGGGAGATCGGCCCCGGCGGCGCCGACGTGCGGGACCTGCGCGGGCGGCTCGGGCTCGACTCTGGGTACGTCAGCAGGCTTCTGCGACTGCTCGAGCGGCAGGGACTGGTGACCGTCCGTATCAACGACGGCGACGCGAGAGTTCGGCGCGCGATGCTCACCAAGCGCGGGCTCGCCGAGCGCCGCGAGCTCGACAAGCGATCCGACGTCGTCGCCCATCGAATGCTCGAGCCGCTCGGCGAGAAGCAACGCGAGACGTTCTTGTCGGCAATGTCGGAGATCGAGCGGCTGCTGCAAGCGTCGATGGTCCGGTTCGACGTCGAGGATCCGCGGACGGCGACGTCGCGATGGTGTCTGTCGCAGTACTTCGCCGAGTTGAACGAGCGTTTCGACGTCGGCTTCGATCCGGCGCGCAGCCTCTACGCCGACACCCGCGTGTTCACGCGCCCGAGCGGCGCGTTCGTGGTCGCACGCGTGCGAGGCCGCCCGGTGGGGTGCGGCGCCGTCAAATTCAAGGGAAAGCTGCCGGCCGAGTTCAAGCGCATGTGGATCGCGAAGGAGTCGCGCGGGCTCGGACTCGGCAAACGCCTTCTCGATGCGCTCGAGAATCAGGCGAGAGCGGCCGGCGCGAAGGCGGTGCGTCTAGAGACGAATCGTACGCTCAAGGAGGCGATTGCCATGTATCGCCAGGCGGGATACGTCGAGATCGAGCCGTTCAACGACGAGCCGTATGCGCATCACTGGTTCGAAAAGCGGCTTAGTGGCGCGAGGAAGAAACGATGAACGCAAACGCAAACTGCTCAGCGCAGAGACGCAGAGGACGCAGAGGTTCGCAGATGGACTGCTTTTGATTGGAACGACCTCGGGGAGCTTCGAGCGCTTGGTGGCTCCCCGAGGCCGTTCAATAAAAAGTCGCTGCCGTCAACTGCCCAGGCTCACCGGAGCTTTCCTACCGCGAGGATCTCATTTCTTGAGATTGAACTGAAACGGCATCTGCACAAACTGTCTCACGGGCTTCCCGCCGACGAGAGCCGGGTTGAACCGGTAGTTCCGAATCGCCATGCGGACCTCCTTCGCGAAATCTTCGTTCGTGGCACGCAGGATTCGGAAGCTCGTCGAATCGATGGAACCATTTTCGTCGACGATGAATTGCGCCAGGACTTCGCCAGGCGTCTTCGACTCGCGCATCGCGTCGGGGTACCGCGGTGACTGGTTGTTGGCCGGTGAGACGGGTTGCTCGACCTGGTACTCGAAGTAGACACCTTTGGGGAGGGTCATCTCCTCCTTGCGAACCCCATCAAGAACGGTCTTGGTTCGGATTGCGTCGGAACCGTCTCGCGTCGTCCGCACGGTTCCTCGGCGTTCACCCCCGCGCACAAGGTCAGCCTCGACCTTTCCCAACTCGGGATGCGTCACCGCAAATCCCACAGAGCCATTTGATCCGCCGGGACCGTCATGATTGAGGTTGAACTCGAATGGCATTTCCACGACCTGCTTCACGGGTTTGCCGCCAACCTGGGCCGGCGAGAACCGGAGATTGGGGATGGCTGCGCGAACGCTGGGGATGAACCGTTCGTCGGTCCGGTTGAGCACTTGGAACGTCGGCATCATCGCTCGGCCGGTCGTGTCCACGACGAAGCGCGTGACGAGCTTTCCTTCGATCTGTTCGTTGCGCAGCAGCGGAGGATATTCCGGGCTGGGATTCCCCGGCAAAAGCTCCGCCGGCTTCTCGACCTGGTACTCCAAGAAATCTTGGTTGTCGGTCACGGGAATCGGCTTGCCTCTGGGGCTCGTCGGGCCGGTCGTGTCGGACTGGAGCGAGCAGGCGAAGACGAGTGCCGCGACGGCGAGCGCGCTGCCGCCGTAGATCGTCACTCGCGCGAGACGTCGAGTTGCGGGACGCATGGCGAGGATCCTCCGTTCGAGTAAGGTCGTTGGTTCGGTGAGCATCGGCGAGAAGAGTGTCGGTCCGACCGAGCGCCGCTGTGCGATCGTGAGCATCAGCATTCCATAGCGCTCGGTGGACGGATGCGCGCGAAGAACGCGCGCATCGCAATCGAGCTCGATGGCGAGACGGAGCCGCCGCGCTTGAATCCAGAGCGCGAGGTTCCACGGCATGAGCGCCACGCCGAGGGCGGCGGCGAAGAGCAGATACGGATCGCGCGCGCTGCGGTGTTCTTCTTCGTGGCGCAGCACGATCGCGCGGAGCGGCGCATCGAGTGAGAGAATCCACTCGGGGATCACGACGTCCATCGATCGCAGGCCGATCACCGCCGGGCCGACGTTCTTCGAGAGACGAACGGACGTTCCATCGACGTCGGTCGAGCTCCACGTGCCGCGTGTGCGCCGCAGCGTCAACATTGAACGCGTCAAACGGAAAAGCAGGAGCGCGCTCAGCGCGAACCACCCGTACATGAACGCGCGGTCCACGTTCTCGCGGTTCCACACGCTGGCGCGCGTCCGCATGGCCGGCGACTGCACGGTGATCGTGAACGGAATCACCTGCACCGGCGCGACGGGTTTCGGCGCGAGCTGGATGGCCGCCCGGCCAATCGGCAAGGCGATCGACAGGAGCAGCGCCGAGAACCAGATCATGCGCACCGGGCGCGCGCGCGTGATGGCCACGCGGTCGAGTCCAATCGCGGCCAGCGTCACCAACACGCCGACGAGCGCGGTGTACAGCATCCAAGAGGCGATCATGACTTGGATCCTCCCTTCTTCTTCCCGCGCGGCGCGAGCAGGGCGCGAAGACGCTTGAGGTCCGCCGCCGAGAGCGACTCGTCTTCGACGAGCTGCGCGACGAGCTGCTCAGGCGAGCCGTGAAAGAGCTTGTCGAGCACTCGGCTGAGCGCGTTTCTGCGAGCTGCCGTGCGCGCCACCTTCGCCACGTAACGGTGCGCTTTGCCTTCAGCCGTGTGCGTCACGAGCTCCTTCGCCTCGAGGTTGCGGAGGATCGTGAGGACGGTGGTGTAGGCGAGGTCGGCGGGGAGCTTGGCGCGGACCTCCGAGACCGTTCCCGATCCCAAGTCCCAAAGGACTCCCATGACGTCCAGCTCGCGGTCGCCGAGTACGAAGTCGTCGTCCATGCCTGGCCTCTACTATGGTCGTAGTAGATAATACGGTTAGAATCCCGGCTTGTCAACTATCAGCTTAGTAGATCGGCCGTGGGCTTGTCGCATCAAAAACTGTTGATATGTTTCAACCATGGCCGCCACCGCCGAGCTCCAGAAAACCGCCCGCCTCTGTCACGCGCTGTCGGACAACACGCGTCTCGAGATCGTCGAGATGCTGCGCGACGGTGAGTGCTGCGTGTGCGAGTTGCAGGACGAGCTCCGCGCGGCGCAGTCGCGGCTGTCGTTCCATCTAAAGGTGCTCAAGGACGCCGGGCTCATCACCGATCGCAAGGAAGGACGCTGGGTTTATTACGCGATCGACTCCGATGCGTGGGACGAGCTTGCGGACGCCATTGGTTCGCTCAAGCCGTCGCGGCGAGCGTTACCGGTGCGAGGGGCCGCGTGTGACTGATGTCCTTTTTTTTGTCCGACATATCAACCGATTTTGATGATATCAAGAAGAGGAATACGATGACCATCGACGGGGTGCGGGAGAACGTGCGTGAGCGATACGGAGCGATTGCGCAGCGAGTCGCCGACGGGGCGACCGATGCGTCGTGCTGCGGCGAGTCGAGCGGGTGCTGCGGATCGACCAATGAGACGTGGGATCCGATCACCGCGGACCTCTACGAGGCCGGCCAGACGGCCGGGCTTCCCGCCGCGGCGTTGTTGGCATCGCTCGGCTGCGGGAATCCGACGGCGCTCGCCGAGCTGAACGAAGGTGAAACGGTGCTCGACCTCGGATCGGGGGGTGGAATCGACGTGCTGCTCTCGGCGCGGCGAGTCGGACCGACGGGCAAGGCATACGGCCTCGACATGACGGACGAGATGCTCGCGTTGGCGCTGGAGAACAAGGAGAAGGCCGGCGCGACGAACGTGGAGTTCCTCAAGGGACACATCGAGTCGATCCCGCTACCCTCGAACACGGTCGACGTAATCATCTCGAATTGCGTGATCAACCTCTCGGGCGACAAGCGTAAGGTGCTCGCCGAGGCGTTCCGCGTGTTGAAGCCCGGCGGACGCTTTGCCGTGAGCGACATCGTCGTGCGAGGCGGCCTCCCTGAAGAAGTGAAGGCGAGCATGCCCCTGTGGACCGGTTGCGTCGCCGGTGCACTCGAGGAAAACGAATTCATCGAGCTGCTCGGCGCCGTCGGGTTCCACGACGCGAGCGTAGAGCCGACGCGCGTCTATTCGCGAGACGACGCAGTCGCCCTCCTCACCGGAACCGGCGTCGACGTCGCGTTGGCCGAGCAGGTCGAGGGGAAGGTCATGAGCGGGTTCATTCGGGCGACGAAGCCCGGCGCGCGACCGGTGAAGCCGAAGTTGGCGCTGTCGCAGCTCGGCAAGGACCCGGCAACGCGCGATTGCGGCTGTTCTTCCGACTGCTGCACATGAACGCAGCGAGGTGAAAGGTGAAACTGACTGACGAAGGCGTCGCGTCGATCCGGCGGTCGACGATCGACGATCTACCAGGCATTGAGCGTCTGCTCACGGAGTCGTCTCTGCCGACGGCCGGCGTGGCGGACATGATGGCGAAAGACGCCGCGAGCTTCTACGTCGCTGAAGCGAGCGGGCAAAGACATCCCATCGTCGGTGTCGCCGGACTCGAGGCGTGCGGCGAGAACGCGCTCCTGCGTTCGGTGGCGGTTCGGCCGGAGTGGCGGAGCCGAGGCGTGGGCAACGAGCTCGTCTCACGGGTCGTGTCGGACGCGGAGGCGCGTGGACTCAACGCGCTCTACCTGCTGACGCTCACCGCCGAGCGCTACTTCCCGCGCTTCGGCTTCGAGCGGGTCGAGAGAAAGGCCGTGCCGGCGGCAGTGGCCGAGACCGTAGAATTCAAATCAGCGTGCCCGGACACGGCGACGGTGATGATGCGGCGCTGTTGCTGATGCGCCTTGCGCTGATCTCCGACATTCACGCGAATCTGCCGGCGCTCGACGCCGTCCTCGCCGATATCGCGCGGAGAGGCGTCGACGCGACCTATCATCTGGGCGATCTGGTCGGCTATGCGCCGTGGCCGAATGAAGTCGTTGCGCGGCTTCGTGACGCGAACATTGCGGGGATCTCCGGCAACTACGACTCGACGGTCGCGACGGACTACAAGCACTGCGGCTGCCGATACGAGGATCCTCGGCAGGAAGAGTTGTCGCACGTGAGCTACGCGTGGACGCGAGCGCACGTGTCTCCGGATACGAAAGCGTTCCTCGGCGCGCTGCCGTTTCGAATGGATGTGCGGGCTTTGGGCGGGCACGTCACTGGCCCGACGATCACTCTGGTGCACGGCACGCCGCTCAACAACGTGACGTATTGGACCCAAGACCGCCCCGATTCATTCTGCGCGAAAATGGCAGAAGCAGCGGGCGCCCGACCCGGTGATTTGATCGCATTCGGTCACACCCACGTTTCGTGGCATCGCGTCGTCGAAGGAATCCACTTCGTGAACACCGGGAGCGTCGGCCGGCCCAAGGACGGCGACTGGCGCGCCGGCGTCGTCGTTCTGGACGTTTCCGTGAGGGGCGGCATCGAGGTCGAGTTCGCGCGCGTCGAATACGACATCGATACCGCGATGGACGCGATTCAGAAGAGCGATCTGCCGGGCGATTTCGCCGAGTATCTGCGATGCGGGGGCAAGGTGCCTGCGGCGAGATGAGTCTCGCGCCGACGATGCGCCGCTACGCCGCCGAGTTCATCGGCACGTTCATTCTCGTTGCGCTCGGGCCGGGCGCGGTGATGGTCTCGGCGTCGACGCACGCGTTTGGAAGACCGGGCATGGCGCTCGCGTTCGGGCTTGCGGTGACGCTCGTCGTCGCCGCGACCGGCCACGTCGGCGGCGCGCACATCAATCCCGCCGTCACGCTTGGACTCTGGTCCGTGCGCCGTTTTCCGAGCCGCGATGTTCCGGCCTATGTAATCGCTCAATGCCTTGGCGCCACCGCTGCATCGGCGCTGCTCGTGTGGATCCTGGGTCCCGTTGGCAACTTTGGCGCGACGGTTCCCGCGATCCCCACGTCGCGCGCATTCGTCGTCGAAGCCGGATACACCGCGCTCCTCGGCTTCGTCATCATGGGCGTCACCAGCCCACGAGTGGCGCCGAGCGTGGTTCCGTTCGCGATTGGCGCGACGATTTTCGCGGGCGCTCTCGTGACCGGTCCGCTCACCGGGGGGAGCTTCAACCCTGCTCGATCCCTCGGCCCCGCGATCGTCGGCGGCGCGTGGACCGCGCACTGGCTCTATTGGGTTGCGCCAATTCTCGGGTCGATCGTCGGGATGCGTGCGTACACGATTGTCGACCCGGATGGTGCGGACTCGAGGATGGCCGAACGCGATCGGAGCGTTCAAGTGTATGTCGACGAAGCGGGCATCAACAATTGATACGCGGACACATGCCCGTCGGCTAAGCAATCATGAGCCCGATCAGCGCGGCGGCCAACGCCAGCGAGCCGACCAATAGCATCACGACGCGATAAGCGCCGACGAACGAAGAGTCGACGGCGCCGCGAATTTGCTCACGCTCCGCGGGCGCCACGGAAGTCAGCGAGTCGAGCTTCATGCCGGCCATCTTCGGCAGCTCGCGCTGAACCTCGGCGCGCGCAGCCGGCGACAGTGAGAGAGACGCGAGCCTCGGCGTGACGCGCGATTCGAAGGAGCGGGAGAGGATCACGGCGAGCACCGCGATCGCGACGAGGCCGCCGATGCGCGCGACGGCGTTGTTCACGCCGGAGGCGACGCCGGCGTGGGTGCGGCCGGCGGCGGTCATCACCGTCGTCGTGAGCGGCGCGACGGTGATGCCCATGCCGATTGCCAGCACCACCATCGGCGTGAAGTACGCGATCCAGTAGGAATCGCCGGAGAGAATGCTGAAGAGCGCGAGTCCGACGGCTGCGACTCCGGGACCAACGGTGAGCGGAATGCGGTGGCCGATGCGGTCGACGAGGCCACCGGCCCATCGCGACATCAGGAAGAGAATGATGGTGAACGGGAGCAGCGACGCGCCGGTTTGCGTCGCGGTGAAGCCCCCGACCTGGATCATCATCAGCGGCACGGCGAACAGCATCGACGAGAGCGCGCCGTAGAGCATGAACGTGAGCACATTCGTGAGCGAGAACGTGCGATTCTTGAAGAGGCCAAGGGGGAGCATCGGATTCTTCACGCGGTGCTCGACGAGAACAAAGGCGACGAGCGCGAACACGCCGATCGCGATCGTGCCGCTCGTGAGAACGTGTCCGCCCCCGACCGCGGGCCAGGCGAGGAGTCCGTAGACGAGTCCACTCAGTCCGATGACGGTGAGTGCCGCGCCGAGCCAATCGAGCGCGCCTTCGCGCTCCGGATCGCGCGATTCGTCGACGTGAAGCGCCGAGAGCCAGACGACGATCACGGCAAGCGGCACGTTGAGAAAGAAGACGGCGCGCCAGCTCCAATGTTCGATCAACCATCCGCCGAGCACGGGGCCGATGGCGGTCGTCACGGCGCTCACGCCCGACCAAGTACCGATCGCTCTGCCCCGCTCCTTGTCGTCGAACGCGGCGCTCACGAGGGCGAGACTACCGGGCGCCAAGAGCGCGGCGCCGACTCCCTGGAACGCACGCGCGGCGATGAGGAGCTTGGGGTTCGGCGCGATGCCACAGAGGACCGACGCGAACGAAAAGAGATAGACGCCGACGAGAAAGACCCGCTTGCGCCCGAGTTGGTCGCCGAGCGATCCGCCGACGAGGATGAGCGAGCCGTAGAGCAGCGTGTACGCCTCGATCACCCACTGCACGTCGGTGATCGTCGCGCCGAGGTTCGCCTGGAGGGCGGGGAGCGCGACGTTGACGGCGGTGCCGTCGATGAACGTCAGGCTCGACGCGAGGATGGACGCGACGAGCGTCCACTGCTTGGACGAAAGCAAGACCGGTGGGTATAGGACGGCGGGGCGTCGATCAGAACCGACGCCCGTAATCCTACCGCGCTATTTCACAAAACGCGATTTCGCGGCGTCGAGCTGGTCGAGCACTTTGTGGATGTCGTTCCCCACGGCCTGCACGCGCGTGATCGAGTGCGGGTTGAACGCGGGGTCGAACGGGCTCTTGGTGGGACCGCCCGCGACCTCGAGCACCGCGTCGAACTTGTAGTTGTGCGTCTGCTTGGTTTTGGGGTCGGTCCACGTGCCTTCCCACGCGAGCTGCTTGTTCTTCGGCCAGATCCCGTACGGCAGCGCCATCGTGCGAACCTTGTAGCCGGGAACGGCGGAGTCGATCGCCACGGCGTTGGCGCCGATCTGCTGCTGAACGACGGCGTCGCTGTACTTGTTCAGCATCGCGTGCCACACGGTGTGGTCGCAGAGCTCGAATCCGTTGTCGGCGAGCCATTTCAGTTTTTGAAAGCGCCACTCTTTCTTTTGTCCCTCGAACTTTGGACTATCGCCAAAGAAATTGTGGCCGGCGGAAGCGCCGTTGAGCACACAAAAGGTCCCGCGGTTTTTCCAGCCGGGGTGCGTCTTGGCGAAGTCGAGCCAGATGCCGACGCCGCTCGTCGGGTCGATCGTCAGCTTGCCGTCGACGCCCTGGATGTACCGGAACTGGGACGGCGACGCGTCATCGAAAACGAACACTACCGGCGACATCCCGGCCGGCACGTCCGAGAAGTCCTTGTCGAGCAGCTGGGCGATGGTGATCGGCCGGTAGCCGCGCTTGTACACATCCTCTAAATCGGCCTTGAAGCTCTCGGGTGTGCGCGTATACAGACTGTTTTTTGTGCCCTCGATCACATGATACTCGAGGACCGGGATTCGCCCCGCGTGATTGGACGGCAGTTTCGCCGAGTCAACCGGGCCGGCGCTCGCCGCGAGAGTTCCGCTGGCGGTGTCCGCATGAGTAGCCTTGGAGACTTGCGCCTCGTGGCTGCCACCAATGCAGGCCAGTGCCACAAATGCTGCCAGCATCACGGAACCTTGGACCGACGACGACATAACTTGATTTTGCGTTGAGTTGTAGGGCGAGGAGCGCCGATTTGGCCCGCCGGCGCTCAGGCCGGAAACATGCGTATGGGACAGGCGTACCATATCTATAGTAGCATGCCCTCCATCACCCACCTGCCCCTCATACCGCTGTGACTTGGCTCGCGCGATTGAAGCAACGCCTGCGCCGCGACCCGAGTAATTCCTCGGCTGTCTCACGGCTTCACTGGCCCTGGCTGAGCCTGCTGTTTTTGGCCTGCGCCGGTGTGATCGCATTCGACTCGTGGCTGGCGACCTGCGGCTTTTACGGCTGCCCCAGCCGCGCCGACATCCGCGCCTTCCATCCGAGCGAAGGCGGCAATGTCTACGACCGCGACGGCAGACTCCTCGG
Organism: Gemmatimonadaceae bacterium; assembly: GCA_036003045.1. NCBI lineage: Bacteria > Pseudomonadati > Gemmatimonadota > Gemmatimonadia > Gemmatimonadales > Gemmatimonadaceae > Gemmatimonadaceae bacterium. The sequence goes on along the minus strand of DASYSS010000055.1, from coordinate 981 downwards.
CCATCTCGAGAACGTGCGGCGCGTGAACGTGCCGCTCTCCTCGGTGCCGCAGAACGTGCGCAACGCGTTCGTCGCCACCGAAGACCGTCGCTTCTACGAGCACAACGGCCTCGATTGGCATGGTGTGCTTCGCGCCGTCGCGCGGAACTTCAGCGCCGGCGGAATTCGTCAGGGCTTCAGCACGATCACGATGCAGGTGGCGCACAACAGCTTCCTGCAGGATCGCTATCACGGCCGCTCGCTGCGTCGAAAGCTCGTCGAGCTTCGCATCTCGCGGCTACTCGAAGCGGAGCTGACGAAGGACCAGATCCTCGAGCACTACCTCAACGTCATCTACCTCGGCAACGGGGTGAACGGCATCGAGGCGGCGAGCAAAGATTTGTTCGGCAAGGACGCGAGCAATCTCACGCTGCCTGAGGGTGCGTTGCTCGCCGGCCTGCCGAAAGCGCCGTCGTCGTACACGCCGCGGCGGAATCCGACGCGGGCCGTGCAACGCCGAAACGTCGTGCTCACGCTGATGGCCGACCAAGGGTACATCACGAGACCGCAAGCAGAGATGGCGGAAAAGACGCCGTTGCGGATCGCGGAGAACGAATGGCGTCCGTCGATCACGCAGGAAGCGAGCGCGCTCGATGCTGTTCGCGCGCTGGTAGATTCGGTGCTCCCCGACGTGCTCAAGGAAGGCGACGTCAACGTTTACACCACGTTGGACGTCACGCTGCAGCGCGCCGCGGACCGGACCATGATCAAGCACTTCGCGTCGATCACGGCCGAGACGCGCGACACGTACGGCCATGTACCGGACCAGGTGCAGGGCGCACTGGTCTCGATGGATCCGACGAACGGCGACATCCGCGCGCTCGTGCCGGGGCGTCGCACGCAGCGCGGTGGGTTCAACCGCGCGTTCTATGCGAAACGGCAGCCAGGGTCGGCGTTCAAGCCGTTCGTGTACGCCGCGGCGCTCGCCGCGGGATACAAGAC
>DASYSS010000054.1 GCA_036003045.1 Gemmatimonadaceae bacterium | reverse complement strand
CGTGATCTGCGACTATGACGCGCAGGTCGGTCTGGTCCACCGGTTGATCGTCGAGAGCTCGGCCCGGCGGGTGCCCATGGTGATTTGCCATGCGTCGGAGAAGAGCGCGGCGGTCGCGGCCTTCGCGCCGGTGGAGCGGGTCAGGTGGCTCAAGCTTCCCGTCTCGCCGGCGGCCTTCGACCAGGTGCTGCGCGACCTCGTCCCGCCGGTCCGACACGCGGCGTAGATTGTGAATACTGACATGCTATAGTGCTAATGGCACGACTGATGCCGTTAGATGAGTGGTTGGTCCCTTGGCGTTTCGCCAAGACTCGTTGCCTGGAGGCAACAGCCGATGAAACGATCGACACGTCTCACGACGTCCGCCGCAGTGCTGCTCCTCGCCGGCGTCGCCCATGCGCAAGGTGATCGGGGTCGCGGCCGCGGTCAGGGTCCAAAAACCATACCGCCGCAAGAACAGCAGCAGCGCGTGAGCGATCAGCGCCGCCGCGACACGGCCTACAAAACGGTGCTCGCCGACCAGGTGCGCAGCGCACAACAGGCGTCGGCGGCGCTACAGCAGCAGAAGCGGAGCGCGCAGTACACCGTGAATCAGCAATATGCGGCGAACCTGCGACTGCAACAGCAGCGACTGAACACCCCGCGCGACGTCGAGCGCGACCCGTACTACTCGGCGCCGATGACCTACCGCTACACCGTCGGGTCGACCGATCGGGAAACCAACCGGTTTGGCGCCGACGTGATGCGTCAGGCGGTGAACAACGGCTATCAGCAGGGTTTCAAGGCCGGACGCGCCGATCGCAAGGACCGCTGGCCCTCGAACTATCAGCAGTCGAACGGCTATCGGGATGCCAACTTCGGCTATAGCGGGAACTACCTGCCGCAGAGCGACTACAACTACTACTTCCGCGAAGGGTTCCGTCGTGGTTACGAGGACGGGTTCGCCAGGCACTCGCAGTACGGCACCGTCGTGAACGGTTCCCCGTCGATCTTGGCCAACATCCTCACGGGAATCCTCGGGCTCCACAACATTGGCTGAGGCGTTGGCGGTCGAGTGCAAGGCGTCAGGCGGATCCAGCCCCCGGCTTCGAGCGCGGCGTTCGACCGGGTGCGCGTCCATCTCACGCATCCGGCGGCACGCCGCGTGAGAGCGTGTGATTTTGTGAATTGTAGCCTACTACACGACCAACGAAAGGGGTTCGCACTCGGACCACCGCGTCCAGCTTCACCCCGGGGACGACCAATCTCACGCAATGCACCGAATCGATGTCCGGGACGAGCAGCCCGTCGATCGTTGAACGAAACGCATCGCGACCGACGGGGAACGTAAACCACGCGACATGCTCCGGCAGGGACAGGCCCGGCGCATAGTGCTCGTGTTGATCGCGCGACCACGCCATCAGCAACGGGACGTGCCGCGCCGACGCTTCGCCGATCACGCCCTTGAGGCTCGCGGCCGATGCATCGCAGTCGCAAATCACGAGCGCCGGCGGCGTCTGCATCACTGACAGCCAAGCCGACTCCGACGTGCGGGGAAAGACGACGGCCAGGTCGCAATCGGCGACCATGTCGGCGACGATGGCCATGAACAGGCGGCTGCCGGATACTATGAGCGCGGTCCCGCGGCTCACCGCGAACCCATCGGCGTGAAGACTCATCGGATTCTCCTGGAACAAGGAGGACGCTGACCGAGACGGTCTCGAGAGTCCGGTGCGCGGCGGTGCCGCAAGAGACGCGGGAGGAGCGGTTGAGACACCGCTCACAGTTTTCTAAAACTAGTCGCTGTGGCATTGCGGCGCTTAGCTGTTCAGAGTAAGTTTATTATTACGAGACACGCGCCGCGCGCGGTGACAAGTTCCGACAACCAGGGGCCTGCCGATTGCGAGCAGGCCCTTTGTGCGTCGTGCCACCTGAGAGGGAGTTGGGTATCGAACCTCGCGCGACGCACGATCCGCACCGCATGAGTGCTACGGCCGCCGATGCGGCCGATCAGCGTCCGATGAAGGGAGCGTTGTTCGGTGCGGCGCGCCTTGCCGCGCACGCTCGGAAGCTGGCGCGTCGCCACACCACGGTCCCTTCGCCGCGACCGCGGTGGTTCAAACGGCGCGATCGCGGCCCGCTGCTCTCTCGCCTCGACGCGACCGGCCGGGTCCTGATCACCGCACGCGATACACTCGCCGAGGCGTCCGCCGCCGGCGCGGACGTGGGACCGGCCGGGGCCTGGTTGCTCGACAACTTCTTCATTGTGCTCGAGCAAATTCCGGAGATTCGGGCGACGCTTCCCGCCGGATACTATCAAGAGCTGCCGAAGCTCACCGACGGACCGCGCGCGGGATTCCCGCGCATCTACGATGTCATCGTCGAGCTGATCGCCCACACGGACGGCCGCCTCGACGAAGAAAGCGTTTCGCACATGATCGCCGAGTACCAGCACGTCTCGACGCTGACCCTCGGCGAGCTCTGGGCGATTCCGGCGATGTTGCGCATGGGGTATCTCGAGAGCGTTCGCCGGATGGCGTTGCGTGCCGCGCGCGACGTTTCCGACCGGGCCTCCGCCGACGAGTGGGCGTCGCGACTGCTCGCCGCCAAGGGATCGGGCGACACCACCGGTGGGCTCTCGGCGTTCGTGCATCGTGGACCTGAGCTGACGCCGGCGTTCCTGACGCGCTTCCTGCAGCAGATCCGCAGCCGGCGATCCGATTTCACTCCGCTCCTCTGGCTCGAGCAGTGGGTCGCCGAAGACGTGATGACGGTGGAGGATGCAGCGCAGCGCTCGGTGCAGGAGCTCGCCCTCACGCAGTTGGTGATGGCGAACTCCATCGCCAGCTTGCGCCTCGTCGCCAATATCGACTGGACGGCGTTCGTCGAGTCCGCGAGTGCGACCGAGGCGGTGTTGCGCGAGGATCCCTCCGGGACGTACGCCGTCATGACGCGCGCGACGCGCGATCGATACCGGCACGCCGTGGAACGGATTGCGAAAGGCGCCAACCTCGACGAGACGGCGGTCGCCCAGGCCGCCGTGCAAGCGGCGCGTGACGACGCGGCGATCGGCGGGAACCCCCGCGCGCGGCACGTGGGGTATCACCTCGTCGGCGACGGCCGCCGCGGATTCGAGCGCGCATGCGCATTCCGTGTTGACGCCGGCACGCGCCTTCGCGAGAAAGTGCTCCAGTATCCCGCTGCCTCGTACTTCGGCGGCGTGGCGATCGTGCTCGGGGTCGCCGTTGCGGCATCGGCCACGCCGCTGCGCTTCGCCGCGCCCGGCCGGGGCGGGCTTGGCTGGCTCGCCGTGGCGCTGGTGCTCGCGTTGCTCCCGGCCGCCGACGCCGCCGTGGCGATCGTTCACCAGCTCGTGAATCTCTTCATCCCCGCGTCACGGCTTCCGCGACTCGACTACGAGCGCGCCGTTCCTGAGGTCGACCGGACCGCCGTCGTCGTGCCGCTGCTCCTCGGAAGCGTCGACGCGGTGGCTGGGGCGCTCAGCCACATCGAAGTCCAGTACCTCGCCAACCGCGATCCCCAGATTCGGTTCGCGTTGCTCGGTGATTTTGTCGACTCGCCGACGCAGCGGGCGGCCGGTGACCAGGCGATCGTCGAGGCGGCTGTCGCCGGAATTCGCGCGCTGAATGCCGCGCATGGAAATCGGGACGGCGACGGCGCTGCGTCAAACGACTCTCCATTCTACTTGCTGCATCGTCCGCGCCGATGGAACGCGGTGGACGACGTGTGGATGGGATGGGAACGAAAGCGCGGCAAGCTCGTCGAGTTCAACGCATTCATACGCGGATCGGCCGACGATGCGTTCGAGGTCGCCGAAGGCGACCTGCCATGGCTGCGCGACGTCCGTTACGTCATCACGCTCGACGCGGACACCGTGCTGCCGCGATCGAGTGCCGCGGCATTGATCGGCACCATCGCCCATCCGCTCAACCGCGCCGAGTACGACCCGATGCGCGGCCGAGTGGTGCGAGGCTACGGGATTTTGCAGCCGCGTGTGAGCGTGTCGCTCGCCAGCGCCAGCGAGTCGAGGTTCGCCGCCATCTATTCCGGTCATCCAGGGCTGGATCCCTACACGACCGCCGTCTCGGACGTGTACCAAGACCTGTTCGGTGAAGGAACGTTTACGGGCAAGGGCATCTACGACGTCGACGTGTTTCGTCGAGCCACGGAGGGCCGTTTTCCAGAGAACAGCCTGTTGAGCCACGACCTGCTCGAGGGCACGTTCGCGCGCGCGGGGCTCGCCACCGACATCGAGGTCTTTGACGACTACCCGACGCGGTACCTCACGTCGACGCGCCGGGTGCACCGATGGATCCGCGGCGACTGGCAACTGCTCCGCTGGTTGACGTCGCGCGTGCCCGGCCCTGCCGGCTCGAACCGCGATCCGCTCTCGACGCTCTCGCGATGGAAGATTGCCGACAATATGCGCCGCAGCGCGACGCCGGTCGCTCAGTTCTCCTGGCTGGTCGCCGGATTGTTGTTTCTGCCCGGATCGCCCGCCGCTTGGGTCATCATCGCGCTCGCGGCGTTCAGCGCGCCGTGGATCGTCCCGCTCGTGTTCGCCGCCATACGTCCACCACGCGAGCAAGCGTGGCGCCCGTATTACGGAGCGTTGGCGCGAGACGGAGTACGCGCTCTGCAGCAGCTCGGTTTGGCGGTCGTGCTGCTTCCGGATCAGGCCCTCCTCGCGGCTGACGCCATCGTACGGACGGTTTTCCGCGTGGTGGGCAGCAGACGCCGGATGCTCGAATGGCAAACCGCATCGCACACCGAGCTGACAACGGCGAACAGCAGATTGTCCGCGTGGCGCCGCATGTGGCCGGCGGTGTTGTTGGGCGCGGCAACCTTGGCCCTCGTCGCTTGGCGCGGAGTGCTCGATCCGGTGAGAGGTGGGGCATGGTGGACGTTCGCCGGCGCGTGGGCCGCGCTGGCGTTGGCCTGGTTGTTCGCCCCGGAGATGGCAATTGCCCTCAGTGGCCCGCTGACTCGGCGCGATCTCGTGCTCGACGTCGATGAGCGCTTGGCTGCGTTGCGGTACGCATCCCGCCACTGGCGCTACTTCGAGCGCTTCGTCACCGCGGACACGCATTGGCTGGCGCCCGACAATTTCCAGGAATCGCCCAATCCGGTCGTCGCGTCACGCACGTCACCGACGAATATCGGCTTGCAGCTGCTCGCCACCGCATCGGCCTGCGATCTGGGATTCCTCACGCGCGGGGAGATGGTTGAGCGCCTGGAGCGCACGTTCGACTCGCTCGACCGGATGCCGCGGCTCCATGGACATTTCTTCAATTGGTATTCTCTAGATAATCTGCGCGTGCTCGATCCGCCGTACGTGTCGACCGTCGATTCCGGGAATCTGGCCGGCCATCTCATCGCGCTCGCCGAAGGATGCATCAGCATCGCCGGCGCGCCGGTGGATGACGGACGCATCTGGGCTGCGATTGGAGCCGAAGGGGTGACGCACGGTCGCGATGAAGGAGCCTGGGTCGGCGAGCGCCTTCTGGCCTACCAAGCGGCGATGCTCGAGCTGCGCCGACGCACTCAGGTGAGCGCGGGCGACGCGTCCGTGGCGGCGGCGACGCTCTGGGCGCGCCAACGCCTGGAGGCCGCGGCCGGCGAGCTCGCACGATTCGAGCTCGATCCCGAGCGAGATACGGGCGCGTCCCTCAGAACGGTGGCGACGTCGTCGTCCGCCGCGGCGGCGCTCGTCGCTCGACTCGACGCCCTCGCGCGGCGTGCACGAGAGACGGCGGCGGCGATGGACTTCCGGCTCGTGTACGACCCACAGCGACGACTCTTCGCGATCGGCTACGATGCGCGGTCCGGGACCCTCGACGACTCGGTGTACGATCTGCTCGCGTCGGAGTCGAGGCTGGCGAGCTTTATCGCCGTCGCAAAGGGCGATGCCGACGTGGAGCATTGGTTCCGTCTCGGCCGATCGCTCACCGTCGCGGACGGATCGGCGGCGCTCGTGTCCTGGAGCGGCACGATGTTCGAGTACCTCATGCCGTTGCTCGTGATGCCACCGAGGCCGTTCTCCTTGCTCGATCAGACGTGCCATTCGGCCGTCGTCCGCCAGATCACGTACGCCCGCACGCGCGGCGTGCCGTGGGGAATCTCCGAGTCGGCCTACAACGTTCGCGACCGGCACGACACCTATCAGTACCGCGCCTTCGGCGTGCCGGATCTCGCGCTGAAGCGCGGTCTGGCGTCGGATCTCGTCGTCGCGCCGTACGCCACCGCGCTGGCCTTGGCGGTCGACGCGCATGAAGCGTTGAGAAACTTCGCCGAACTCGAGCGCCGCGGCGCGCTCGGCGCGTTCGGGTTTTATGACGCGCTGGACTACACGCACGTGGATTCCGACGCGCGCGTGGCCACGGTCCGCACGTTCATGGCGCATCACATCGGCATGAGTCTCGTCGCGCTCGACAATGCGCTGAGCGTCGGCGAAACGGAAGCCGAAGGCATCTGGCAGCGGCGATTCATGACCGACGCCTCGGTCCGCGCCACGGCGCTGCTGCTCGATGAGCGTGTGCCGCGCCGGTACGTGCCGCGGACACCGCAGCTGGACGCGCCCGTCTCCATTCTCGAGGCGGCGGCGCCGGCCCGCATCGCGGTTCATGCCGTCGATACGCCGCATACCAAAGAGCCGCACGTGGCCCTCCTCGGCGGTGCCGGCTACAGCGTGTTGCTGACGAATTCGGGCGGCGGTCATAGTCGATCGAACGGAATCGACGTCTTGCGGTGGCGGGCCGACGCCACACAGGACGACACCGGCCAGTGGATCTACATCAAAGATCTCAATGAGAGCTCTTTGTGGTCCGCCGGGTATCAACCGGTCGGTGCGGAAGCGACTCGCTACCGGGCGACGTTCGCCGCCGATCGCGTGATCTTCGCGCGGCGCGATGGACCAGTCGAGACCCGAACCGAAATCGTCGTCGTCGCCAGCGAGCAGGCGGAGATCCGCCGCGTCACGCTCGTCAACCGATCGCTTGTCGTCCGCGAGCTCGAGCTGACGAGCTATGGGGAAATCGTGCTCTGTCCGCCCGGCGCCGACCGTGCCCACCCTGCGTTTCAGAAGCTGTTCGTTGAAACGGAGTGGGTCCCGTCGGCCGCACTGCTGGCGAGTCGTCGCTCGCGGGCCGCGGGAGAGACGTGGCCCTGGTGTGTGCACGTGGTAGCGTCGGGTGCGGAACGAGTCGGCGAGGTGACATGCGAGACGGATCGCGCGCGCTTCCTGGGCCGCGGCCGGACCGTTCACGCGCCGCACGCGCTCGACGACGGCGTCCAACTGTCCGGTCGCGTCGGCGCGGTCCTCGATCCGATCGTCGCTCTGCGCGTTCGTCTCCGGATCGAGCCAGGCCGTTCGGCGACCGTCGCGTTCATCACCGGCGTCGCGCCCACGCGCGAAGCCGCGCTGCACGTCGTCGATCGCTATCGCGACCTTGCCGCGTCCGATCGCGCTTCGAGCCTCGCGCGGACCGAGGCCGAAGTGGAGGTGCGTGACCTCGACATCGACCCGGCCGACCTTGCGCTCTATCAGGAATTGGCGGGCGCGCTCGTCTACCCGCACGAAGCCCTTCGCGCCCCAGCCAGCGAACGAGCAGCCGTCAAGCTCGGACAGCCCGCCCTGTGGGCTCAAGGCATTTCCGGCGATTGGCCGATCGTCCTGGCGACCATTCGCGCGGTCGCCGGTGTAGCCAGCGTCCGGCAACTGCTCGCCGCTCACAGATACTGGCGGACGAAGGGAATCCGATCGGACCTGGTGATCCTGAATGCGAAACCGCATTCGTACTCGCAGGAGCTTCACGACCAGTTGATGACGATCGCCATGGCGTCAGGCGAGGGGGGCGTTCTCGAAAAGCCGGGCGGCGTATTTGTGCGACGCGCCGACTCATTGTCGGCCGAGGACACGGCGCTCCTGCGAGCAACGGCGCGCATCCACGTGATCTGCGATGGCGTCGGGCTCGGCGAAATCGTCGCGACGAACATTCTCAGCCACGAAACGCTCGCAGCGTCGTCCTCCTCCGTCCCGCGCGCCCGCATGATCGCGGCCGGCCTCGGCGAGCCGGATGCGTCGCCGGAGCCGCGCCCGGCGAACGGATACGGCGGGCCGACCGAGGCGGGCACCTTCGAGATCGAGGTGGCCGGCGAACGCCTGCCGCCGGCACCGTGGGCGAACGTCGTCGCGAATCCGTCGATCGGATTCTGCGTCACCGAGCGGGGTGGAGGCTTCGCGTGGGCTGAGAACAGTCATTTCTTTCGGCTGACGCCGTGGTTCAACGATCCGGTCTCCGACCCGTGCGGCGAAGTGATCTACCTCCAGGATGCGGACAGCGGCGCCATGTGGACGCCGACGCCAGGGCCGACTCCCGCCGTTGGCGACGCGCGACATTCGCCGCGATATCACGTCGAGCATAGTCCTGGCATGACCCGCTTCACGCACACGCGCGGTTCGATCGTCAGCGAGCTCGCCATGGGCGTTCCAGTGGCCGATGCGGTCAAGATCACCACTCTCCGAATCACGAACCGCGGCAAAACGACTCGCCATCTCTCGCTGACGAGCTACGTCGATTGGGTGCTCGGCGCGGACCAGGAACAGGCGCGGCATCAGCTTCACACCCGCCACGATCCGGTGACCGGCGCGTTGTTCGCACAGAACCTCTTCGCTCCCGACTTTACCAGCCGCGTGGCATTCTCATGGATCAGTGAGCCGCTCACCGGGTTCACCGCGCGCCGCGATCACTTCATCGGACGGAATGGCGACCTCGCGGCGCCGGAAGGTCTGCGAACGGAAGAGCTCTCGGGGGCGACCGGCGCTGGATACGACCCGTGCGCGGCGTTGCGGTGTGACATCGCGCTCGAGCCGAACGAGACGAAGGCCGTCACAATCTTGCTTGGTGCGGCGCCGAGCGATCTCGGCGCGCGCTGGCTGATCGACCGATACGGCGCGCCGGCGTCCGCGGTCAAGGCAATCGACGAAGCAATCACGGCGTGGGACGCACGGTTGTCGGTCATTCGTGTTCACACCCCGGAGCCGGAGTTCGACACGCTATTCAATAGATGGTCCTTGTATCAGGCCTTGTCGTGTCGAATGTGGGCGCGGTCGGCGCTGTACCAGTCTGGCGGGGCCTACGGATTTCGAGACCAGTTGCAGGACAGCATGGCGTTCGTGTATGCCGAACCCGGTGTCACCCGCGCGCATCTGCTTCGGGCCGCCGGACGGCAGTTCATCGAGGGCGACGTGCAGCATTGGTGGCACGAGCCGTCGGGGCGCGGCGTGCGCACGCGCTTCTCGGACGATCTGGCGTGGTTGCCGTTTGTCGCCGACCACTACGTTCGAGTCACCGGCGACAGCTCGGTGTGGGAAGAGCGCGCGCCGTATCTCACGATGCGCGCCCTCCGCGCCGAGGAACAGGAGGTGTACGACCTGCCGGCGCCGAGCGACGAGACGGGTTCGCTGTACGAGCACTGCGTCCGCGCGATCGAGCACGCCTGCACCGCCGGCGCTCACGGCCTCCCGCTCATCGGGTCAGGTGATTGGAACGACGGGATGAACCGCGTCGGCGCGCAGGGACACGGCGAGAGCGTGTGGCTTGCCTGGTTCTTGACGGCGACGCTCCGCCGGTTCGCTGCCCACGCCGACTCGCGCGGAGACGCCAACCGCGCGGCCTGTTGGCGCACGCGCGCCGACGGCTACGCGGCGGCGGCGGAGCGAACGGCGTGGGACGGCGCCTGGTATCTGCGCGCCTACTACGACGATGGCGCCGCGCTCGGCACCGCCGGCGACCAGGAGTGCCGGATCGATGCGATTGCGCAGAGCTGGGCCGTCCTCTCCGGGGCGGCGGAGCCGGCGCGCGCGCGCACCGCGATGCGCGCGGTGAACCAGCAGTTGGTGCGCGAGGACCTGCGTCTGATGTTGCTTCTCGCGCCGCCGTTCGACCGATCGGCGCGGGATCCCGGTTACATCAAGGGCTATCTCCCAGGTGTTCGCGAGAACGGCGCTCAATACACTCACGCGGCGCTATGGAGCGTGCTGGCGATGACGAAGCTGGGCGAGGGAACCAGAGCGGGGGATCTTATGAGGATGCTCAACCCCTTCTCGCGGGCGCGTACTCCCGCCGACGCCGGCACGTACATGGTCGAGCCATACGTCGTGGCGGGCGATGTATATGCCGCGGCGGGACACGAGGGCCGCGGGGGCTGGACATGGTACACCGGCGCCGCGAGTTGGACGTACCGAGTGGCGTTGGAAGGGATATTGGGGCTCGAGAAGCTCGGCGCCCGTTTTCGCCTCGATCCGTGCATCCCAACGGCTTGGCCCGGCTTCACGCTCGACTATCGGTACGGAGCAAGCGCGTACCACGTCGAAGTGCGGAACCCGGACGGCGCGTCATACGGGGTGGCGGCCGTGACTCTCGACGGAGCTCCGATGCGGGATGGTTGGGTCGCGCTGACCGACGACGGTCAGCAGCACGCGGTGGTCATCGTTCTTGGCCCGGTGAGAAGCACTCCGGCCTGAGCCGCGTACATCGGCCCGTCGGCCAGAGTCCCTCGATCACCGATTCGACACGACCCTCGGCGAATCGCCGAGGGAATCGCCGTCGCGGCCGACGACGTCGCCACCCACATGCCCGAAGTATGCCTCGACGCACCACAGGATCACGCGGCGCATCAGCGGCGGGCGGGCGGCAGCCGGATTGATCTTGGCCGCCTCCACCAACTCGGTGAGAGCCATGATGACGTGTCCCGGCGACGTCCCGGCGTTCCGCTCAGCGGCGACGAACATCCATACGCCTCGCCGCAACGACTCTTCGGCGATTGGCGTGACGGTGAGCGATTCCACGATGGCTGACCGAAGGTCTTCCACGGCGACGCTCGCCTCGTGGGTGCGGTCGGTAAAGGTGTCGGGCGGGTCAACGGGCCGATCCATGGTGCTCTCCGTAGCAATGTAGAGCTTGCTGACCAGGTTGGCTCGTGGCCGTGCGGGCCATCGCCGCAGGATGCCGTGAGGGAGCAGCGGGGCCGCTCACCAGCGTGTTGTAAGATAGCTGCTCACCCATCGACAATGGTTCGCGTCTGCAAACGTTAATTCAAAAGTTGGCGAGAATTCAGGTCGGGCCGGCGCGGCGTTCACGCGCACGACGGGTCGACGGTCAACTGCGGAGTGTCCCTCGGACTAGGTAGCCTTCCACAACCGCATGAACGCGAGCATCACCGCGGCGGCAAAACGCGACGAGGGATGGCGTGGACGTTCGTCGGGTTTGGTTTCCTTTGCGAATGCGGCCATCGTTTCGTCGACCTTTGCCTCGCCGAACTCTTCGGCGAGTAGTCCGACCACCTCGCGCAGCGTCTCTCCGTTGTCGGCCCGCAACGTGACTCGCTGCCAGGGCGGAGAATCCGGCGAGACCAACGTCTCAACGGCGTACTTCAAGTCGCGGTGCCGTAGGCGGGCGTCGCGCAGGGCAACCGTCACCGGTCCAGCCTCAAGCCTAACGGCGACGATTTTCTCCTGCATACTCTCCGCTCTCTTTCGGGCTGTGGGTGTTTGCTGCCAATGTTGCCGCTCCACGCCCGTCAATGCTGTAACTTAGGCTCTTTTTCTCGAGCAGGGACATTCGCCAGTGCTGGAGCGGGCGACGGACGGCTGGCGGGCCTTACATCTCAGCGGGCGCGTCGCGTCGCGGAGCGTTTCGCCAGATGTTCGCAACTCGCCCGCTTCTCCAAGAAGTCGAAGGGCGATAAACGGCTGACACGGGTCGACAATCCTCAGGCATCATGTGAAATCCTGCCTGAGACACAGCCGTCGCCGGCTGATGAGCGCGCCACCCGTGTCGTGAAGGCCGCCATACGGTTGTTTGCCTTGTTTGCGGACCACGCTAGAGAGCGCCACTCGAGCTGGAAAAGGCGGGTAGGTTCCGTGGAATGGGCTACGGACGCGTCATTCTGTTCACGGTGGTCATCGCGGCGATCGTCGGCGCGTCTTGGCTTCTCGCCACGTCTTTCTTGGGAAGGGATGGCCGGCGGTGACGAGCCGACGCAATCGCGTAGCGTCGTCGCGCCCATGACCCTCGCGGCCGCATCGCGTTGATCTCGCGCGCTCACCTGAGCGGGGGGGTCGGGGGCGTGTCGCGGTCAGTTGCGATGAGGTTGACCGGACACAAGACCGAGGCGGTCTATCGAGGCTATGCGATCACTGCTGCCGCTGATCTTTCCGAAGGCGTAGCGAAGTTGGCGGCGCTGCACGTTGACCCGCAGGGCTCGTCGAGTGTGCTTCCGATGCAAAAGGGCACCAACGGGCACAATCGGCCGGCTAGTCGCGCTGTGAGTCCCGCGCAACGAGTTGTCTAAGTCGTTCAAGCTGGCGAAGTTTGATTCATTGCCGACCCGGTAGCTCAGCTGGTAGAGCAACGGACTTTTAATCCGTAGGTCGCGGGTTCGAGACCCGCCCGGGTCATGGGGATAAGTTGTTGGTACGACTCGCCGATTGAAATGCGACGGCCGCCCGAAAGGGCGGCCGTTCGCGAAAAAAACCCCAAAAAAACCCCAACTTGGGCTCAACCGCGTCTCTCGCATGCCGCCGAGGCCAATGCCAGATTCGCTGGCTGCCGTATTTGACCCACCACCTTGCCGCCCAATGAACGAAGCAGACACCTGCCGAACCTACGTCGTCCCGAAGCTGCAAGCAGCAGGCTGGGAAAACGCGCCGTTCGGTATCGCCGAGCAACGATACTTTACGAATCCGAAGGGCCGTGTCCGTGTGGTCGGCGGGCGCATTGTCCGGGGCAAGCCGAAGCGCGCTGATTACATGCTCCGCTACCGCCGCGATTTCCCCATCGCCGTAGTTGAGGCCAAGGCGGACTACAAGACTCCAGGCGCCGCCCTCGGTCAGGCCAAGGAGTATGCCGAGATTCTCGACCTGAAGTTCGCGTACGGAACGAACGGCAA
>DASYSS010000053.1 GCA_036003045.1 Gemmatimonadaceae bacterium | reverse complement strand
CGTGATCTGCGACTATGACGCGCAGGTCGGTCTGGTCCACCGGTTGATCGTCGAGAGCTCGGCCCGGCGGGTGCCCATGGTGATTTGCCATGCGTCGGAGAAGAGCGCGGCGGTCGCGGCCTTCGCGCCGGTGGAGCGGGTGAGGTGGCTCAAGCTTCCCGTGTCGCCGACGGCCCTCGGCCAGGTGCTGCGCGACCTCGTGCCGCCGGCGCGACACGCGGCGTAGATTGCGTACAGTTATATATTAGAGTGCTAATGGCACGACTGATGCCTTAGACAAGTATTGATTACCTTGGCGCTTTGCCAAGACTCGTTGCCTGGAGGCAACATCTTATGAAACGATCGACAACTCTCACGACGTTCGCCGCACTGCTGCTCATCGGCGGCGTCGCCCGCGCCCAGGGTGATCCGGGCCGTGGTCGCGGCCACGGGCAGGATTCGAAGCCCGTCCCGCCGCAGGAGCAACAGCAGCGCGTGAACGATCAGCGCCAGCGCGACACGGCCTACAAGGCGGCGCTCGCCGACCGCATGCGCAATACACAACAGGCGTCGGCGGCGTTGCAGCAGCAGAGACGCAGCGCGCAGTACACCGTGAACCAGCAGTACGCGGCGAACCTGCGACAGCAACAGCAGCGGCTGAACACCCCGCGCGACGTCCAGCGCGACCCGTACTACTCGGCGCCAATGACCTTCCGCTATACCGTCGGGTCGACCAACCGGGAGACCAACCGATATGGCGCCGACGTCATGCGACAGGCGGTGAACAACGGCTACCAGCAGGGATTCAAGGCCGGACGCGCCGATCGCAAGGACCACTGGGCCTCGAACTATCAGCAATCGTACGGCTATCAGGATGCCAACTTCGGCTTTAGCGGCAACTACCTGCCGCAGACCGACTACAACTACTACTTCCGCGAAGGGTTCCGTCGCGGCTACGAAGACGGATTCGCCAAGCATGCGCAGTACGGCACCGTCGTGAACGGCTCCCCGTCGATCCTCGGCACCATCCTCACGGGAATCCTCGGGCTCCACAGCATCGGTTGAGTAGATCCGGCGTCGAGCAGCACCTGGGGGCGGCGCGAAGCGCCGTGCCCCGTGCGGCTTGACGACAGCGGCACGCCGAGCCGCTCGCCTGAGAGCCTTGCCAGCATCCATGGGCCCGGGATCTTTCCATACGCAGGGTCGGTACGATTCTGTGCGGTGGTCTCCCGGCCACCCAGCCGCCAAACGCGGCGCTCTCCGATCAGCCAACTGAATTTGGAAGCCGAGGATGCCAATGGGCTTCGCCCGATTTACTTGTCTCTGCGCCGCGATCGCCCTGGTCGGCTGCTCTCACACGTCGTCGGCCCCGCAGGGCGGCGTGACGTCGTCCTCGCCGGCGCCCACCTCGAAAGAGGATCGCATCGACTTCACGCGACAGCTCCGCGAGCAGATCTCACTCACGCCGACCGAGATCAAGTCGCTCCAGTTCTATCTCGCCAAACCGATCACGCTTCAGCGTGAACTGTCGTCGGGCGAGCGGCAGGTGACTCACGGGAAGCTGGTCACGAAGGACGGCAAGTTCATCGAAGAAGTGGACGTCCTCGACGGCACGCCGGGCGTGGCGGTGGACGTGAACCCGGACGGCAACACGATCGACGTCAGCTTCGAGTCGGGCACCAAACTGAAGTTCACGGGCCTGTCATACACGCTTCTCGCCGACACGTGGGGCGGCAAGGACGGAGCCGGCAAGATCACGTTCGATGGACGCGTCTATGACGCGATCAACCACAGCTATCTCGCCCATCTGTCCATCGACCGGCAGTCCTTGTCCAAGCTCGAGACGAACCGCCGAGTGCTGAAGGGCGTGCGGGTCGACACGACCGGAAAACCGCCGGCGTCGAGATAGCGGAGACGGGCGGACCGGTGGACCGGTGGACCGGTGGATCGGTAGACCGGTAGACCGGTAGACCGGACAAACTCTACGGCCGCTGCGCGTCCTTCCAGCTCCGCGGCGCCCGATCGCACTGCGGAACCTGCATCGGCTGTCCGGTTCGCGAGCTCGTCGGCGGCACACGCCGCGCGCGCGAGACGAAGTTCGGATCCTCCGCCGCCTGGTATGCGAACATCGCCACTAACGTCGCGTTCCGCTTCACCTCGTCGAAGTTGACCTTGTCGTAGGTGTCGCGGTTGGTGTGCCATGTGTAGTCGGTGTACGACCAATCCGACGACGACAAGAAGAACGCCGGCGCGTCGCGGCAATCGAACGCGTCGCTGTCGGTGCTCTCATCGTGGGCGATGCCGGGCAGCATCAGCGCCACGTTCTTCGTGAGATCCGCCGGCATGCGCGACATCCAGCGCGCCAGCGACGGCGCGGCGTCGATGAATCCGTTCGTCTGCACCGAGTCGATCTCGCCGGTTCCGTTGTCCTGGTTGAACAGCGCCTGGAGTCCCTTGAGGATCTCCGGATGATCGGCCGCGAACGCCGACGACCCGATGTCGCCCTCCTCTTCCCCACTCCAGTGGCCGACCAGGATCGTCCGCTTTGGATTCGGATACGCCGTCCTCAGGATGCGCATCGCCTCGAGCATCGTGATCGTGCCGGTGCCGTTGTCCGTCGCGCCGCTCCCCGCGTCCCACGAGTCGAGGTGCGCCGACAGCATCACATACTCGTTCGGCTTTTCCGATCCGTTGATCCTGGCAACCGTGTTGAACACCGGCGCTTCGTTGGGCGCCAGCGTGGCCTCGGCGACCGCGCGCACCCGCGGATGCTGTCCGTTGGACGCGAGCCGAGCGAGAAGCGTGTAATCCTCGCAGGAGACGTCGAACGACGGGACGAGCGTGGCGCGCGCCGACTGGATCTTGTCCACGCCCCAGCCGCGCGACCAGCTGTTCGACAGAATTCCGGCGGCGCCCGCGCGCTCGAGCTCCGGGCCGAGCATACGCCCGTTGACGCGCGCCGCGGTGAGACGAGCGTTCCAGTTCTGTTGCGCGCTGTCGCGCAGCGCGACCGCGTGATGATAGACGGCCGAGTCGGCCCAGAAATGAATGTCGGAGTCGGGACGGCAAGTCGGCTGGGGCATGCTCGCGAGAACGAGCTTTCCTCTCACGCCGGCGAGCCATCGGACGAAACCGATGCTGTCGCCGATTTCCGCCGCGGTCGGAATGATGACGACGTCCGCCGTGACGCCGCCCGCCGGCGTCGCCGCGCTCCAGGCGTGCATCGTCGCCTCGAGCACGCGCACGCGCGGCGCGACGAGCTCGAGGCCGCTCGGTCCGCGCGTCCAATCGCGCCACGTGCCGTACTGTTCGTTCTTGGCGTCGATCCCCCACGCCTTGTAGGTGCGCAACAGCCATTCGTTCGCCGCGCGGTTCGCCGAGGACCCCGTCAGCCTCGGCCCGATCGAATCCATCAGCACCTGCGCGAGGCGGGACGCTTGCGACCGATGCATTCCTTCGTCGTAGATCTTCTGGACGACGGGGTCGCCCGTGGGATTGTCCTGAGCGCGAGCTAGGGACCCGGCGACGAGAAGTGCGATGAAGGCGAGGGAAGAGTGGAAGCGCATTGATAGATGGACGGGTGGACAGGTGGACGGGTGGACAGTAGAAAGATCGATAAACGGACAAGCGGCTGGGCTCCAGGGTGACCGTCCACCCGTCCACCCGTCCACCTGTCCACCCGGTTAAGGCCTTCCCCCTCGCCCAGTCGCGCTTCCCGCTTGCACGGCCGTCGCGCCCGGTGCGGTGGTTCCGTCCTTTAGAATCCTCTGACGCACGAGGTACGTCTCGCCGTCGGTGATCCACGGCGCCGGCGGATCTCCCTTGAGGAAGTAGCCGAACCACTCCAACTGGCGGTGGAGATAGTCGGCTTGGCTTTCCGGACGCGCGACATTGTGGTTCTCGCCTTCGTAGACGAGGTAGACAACCTGCTTCCCGAGGCGGCGGCCGAAGTTGTACAGCTCTTCGCTCTGGAAGTGGTTCACGTTGCCGTCGGCGTCCCCTTCCTCGAGCAGGAGCGGCGTGTGGAGCGAGTCCACGGCGTAGACCGTCGAATTGCGGATGTACGCCTGCGGATCCTCCCACAGGGGGACCTGCATGCGCTCCTGGCTCGTCTCGTAGTGGCCGGTCTCGGGAAGACCGCTGTTGCCCGACGTGTAGCCATACATGCTGATCAAGTCGGTGAGCGGCGCGCCGGCGATCGACGCGGCGAACGTGCCGTGGTTGTGCACGGCATAGAACGCCGACTGATATCCGCCCCACGAGTGTCCCATGTTGCCGACGTGCTTCGCGTCGATGTCAGCGACCTTCGACTCCACGGCGGCCACGGCCGACGTCACGCAGTCGAGCCCCGAGTATCCCGGATTGCGTGCCTGGAACACGATGTCGGGACGCAGAACGAAGTACCCGTTTTGGGCGAAGACGGAGATGTTATAAGGATTGCGCTCGTTGGGCATCAAATAGGAATTGAAGCCCTGCGAGAGCTTTTCATAGTAGTACACGACCATCGGATACTTCTTGCCCGGCTCGTAGTTCGCCGGGTACGTCAGCATCATTTGCAGCTTGTCGCCGCGCTTGTTGCTGTAATTCATCAGCACCTGCTTCGGCCACGCGTAGTCGCTCTGGAACGCGTTCGAGCTCGACACACGCTTCGCGCTCGCGAGCGACGCGCCACCCGCGGCGACGAAATAGTTTGGCGACTCCTCGGCCGTCTGCTCCTCGACCAAAAACACGTCGGCGTTCTCGGCGCGACGCAGATTCGTCACGCTTTTGTCGAGCCAGACGAGTTGCTGCGCGGGCTGGCCGATCGTGAGACGCGAATAGCCGCTCTTCTTGTTGTACTCGCCGGTGGCCGAGAGAACGAGCGGCTTCGCGGCGTCGATCGTCCTGCCTTCACCGTCGAGCTGACAGGGCGTCGAGCGGGCCGCGCCGCCGCCTCGTCCCCCGCGTCCACCGCCGCCGCCGAATCCGCCGCCTTCGTTGACGCAGCGGTACACCGTCGAGTCCTCACGGCCTTTCGTGAGACGCGTCGCTGACGATCCGTCGATCGGGATCTGCCAGATGTCGAAACGGTCGTTCACGAGCACCGACTTCTCGCCCGTCGTGAAGCCGGCGAGTCCGTACGCGCGCCGCTCCGGCACCGGGTGGTCGTCTTCGGTGTTCACGAAGCCGACCTTGAGCTTGCCGGTGAGGTTGGTGCGCGCGCCGCTCTTGAGGTCGATGACGTTCCACTGCCCGTCCTGCTGGTACGCGGCGTAGCGGCCGCTCGGGCTGAGCGTCGCGCCGTAGAGAGACTTCGTGAGGATCTTCGTGCGCTTGCCGCTCGTGACGTCGACCGAATAGACGTCGCGATACTGGCGGCCGGACATGTACTCGCGCGCGTACGGGCCCTCGTCCGTCGCGAGCGCGGCGGCGCCGTTCTCGGAGAGCTGCACGGTCTCGAGCGGGTCGGCGCTGAGTCGAACGGCCGATGGATCGCCGACGTGCCACGCGACGAGCGTGGTGCGCGAGCGATCCTGGTTGGCGCTCACTTCCTGCTGGTGAAATTCGCGGACGTCCTTCCAGTGCCAGACCTGCACCTTTGCCGGGGGCAGCTCGCCCGGCGCGCGGCGCTCGGGGGTAACCTTCGCCTCGCGGGGTGCCACGCCGAAGAACAGCGTCGATCCGTCGTCGGACCAGCTCGGCGCGCGGTACGCCGCGACGCGCAACCCAGGCGCAAACGACCGGTCGTTCGAGAAATCATATACCTGTTTCTTGGCGCCGGAGCCCGCCCCGACGCCATGCCACGCCAAGACGGCATACGCAGTGTCGGCGAACGCGGTGTCGGTCTTGCTGCGCATCGCCGCGAGATCGTCCGAGTGTCCGCGCCACGTCAACCCGGTGTAGATCGCGTCGCTCGCATCGAGCGACCGAATGGAGCCGGTCTTCGCGTCGAGCACCTGCACGCCGTTGCCCGTGTGGCCGTCGACGTCGATCGTCATGGCGAGCATCGCGCCGTCTTCACTCCACGAGGACTCCGAGACGTTCCCGAACGCGAGCTCGGTGCCCGCCTCGAGATCGCGCACGATGACGTCCGCGGCACGCCGGCCGCCGACCGGATAGCGTCGCAAGGCAACGTGCGAGCCGTCGCTGCTCAGCGAATACGATTGCACATCGTCGAGCGTCGTGATCACGCCCGTCCTCAGATCGACGATACCAACCTTGTTGCGATTCGGTGCTGTGCCGCCTTCAGCAGGGGCTCCGCCGCCCGCTCGGCCAGCGCCGGCACGGCCACCCCGGCCGCCGCGTCCACCCGCGGTATCGGGTGTAATCGTATAGAGAAGCCACCGGCTGTTTCCCCCCGCCGAGAACTGCGGGTTGGTCGCCGAACGCGCCGTTTGGTCCTTGTCCGAATCCACTGCGCGGTAGTGCAGCTCGGTCGTGCCGTTTCCGCGGCGGACGTCGTACGCCACCCATTTCCCGTCGGGCGACAGCGCGCCGGCGCCAAGCGTCTCCCACTTGGCATAGTCGGCGCTCGTCAACGTCGGCTTGGCCGCTCCATGGGTTGAGCTTGGCTGTTGCGCAGCGAGTGGCGCTGCTGCTAGGACGATGGCGACGAACCAGCCGGGGCGCGGCATACGAACCTCGAGGAAAGGCGGGAGATCAGGAGATGATATCGTCGGGGAGGCGCGTTTGCGAATCGAGCCGCCGACGCTTTCGAAACGCACCGCGGACGGGAGATGCTGCAGAAAAAAACAGCCCGTGGCACAAGGCCACGGGCTGTCGAGGTCGACTGAAACAATCGCTCTACGGATTGCGATCCGTACAGCCCTTGAACAACGGGTTCGAGAGCTCCGTGTTCGTGACCGCGAGCTGAATCGTGTGGCCGTACGAGCCGCCCTTGAAGTACGCGCCGGTCGGGAACACCTGATCTTCCGTCCGTTTGTACTGGCGCATTTGCCGGCGGTCGTCGTTCAAGCGCTGGCCGCGGCCGAACGTCCAGAACGCCTTCTCACGGAAGAACAGCGTGACGGCGGCGTCCTGCGTCGCCGGCGTCGGAAGCGCTGCCATCGCCGCCGGCTGGAAGTTGCTGATCTTGGGCGGCGTGGCCCGCAGCGCGTTGAGGATCGTCATCATCCCGGCGATGTCGTTCGCGTTCAACTTCGCTTCGGCCTCGATCAAACGCGCGTCGACGCCGGACACCATGGCGATCGGATCGAAGCGTCCGTACAGCTGCTCGATGAACTGCGGCGTCGAGCCGTCCTCGGCGACGACTGGCGGACTCGCGTTGCCGCCGAAGATCACTGGCACGCGCGGATCCTTCGCCGACGCGAACGGCAACGCGTTCTTCGTGGGGGTCGACGTTCCGTTGATGACCTCGGCGCTGTCGCTCACGCTGAGACGCGCCGTGGAGTTCACAATCGACCACAGGCCGAGGCTCGTGCCTTTCGCCTGGGACGTCGCCATGTAGTAGCCGAACGTGGACGGGATGCCGGAGACCAGCGCAGGGGCCGCGGCGAAGTTGCCCTTGTCGACCAACACGCGCGCTTTGAGGATCGACGTCGCCTGTTGGACGAACACTGCTTGCGCGCTCGTCCCTTTGTTGATCGCGAGCGCCGAGTCGAGGTGCGCCGAGGCGCTATCGAGTACCTGCGCGTCGGTCAGGCCCGGCCCGAAGGTGAAAACGCCGTTGACGGTGTGACCCAGCGGAATTCCGTTGCAATAGTTCTCGGCCAGCGACATCTCGAGGAAGGCCAACGACATGTACATCTCGCCGATGTCCGCCGTGCTGTCCGGAATGTATTTGACGACAGCCGCGATAGCGTCGCGCACGAATCCACGTTGCTGCGTGACGCTCGTGTACGGGTTCGACGGATTGTCATCGCCCATCGACCGTTGGTCGATGTCCTGACGCGTGTTCTGGAAGTCGGCGTTGTGATACTCGTCGGTGAGATTCCCGACCTCCTCCCACAGACACTCGGAGTTGCCACCGCAGTCGACGACGGCCGTCACCTTGCCGACCGCGCCGACTTTGAGCGCGTACGCTGCCGCCGCGTTGCCGACGGCGCTCGGGTCAACCAACCCCGGGTTCTGCGGAGCGAGCAACTCCTGCTTTACGTTGCATGCCGCGATGGCCAGCGATCCCCCGACTACCGTGGCAAGGGTCGCAACCCACCGGGCGCGATTGGTCATAATCTGCATATGATCTCGTCCTCGATGGGTTAGTACTTGAGATTGAGACGGAACACGAAGTACGTCGGCGGCGGTGCGGTCTGGAACTCGTTCTGGACCTCGGCGCCGTTTACGCCGTAGTTCGATTCGGGATCGATGCCCCAGAAGCTGCTCCACAACTTCAGGTTCCGGGCGGTGAAGACGAGCGACGACCCGGGCCCCGTGCGAAGCAAGTTGTTCACCCGCGTGGGGAGCTGGAGAATCGCCGACGCTTCACGCCACTTCCAGAACTGCCCGTTCATGAAGTACCCGGCGCCCGACTTGAACGACGTCTGTGCGCCGGCGGGGCCGATCAACGTCCCATAGGTCTTCGCGATCGCGGCCGCCTGCTGGGCCAGCGGCGCGTGCGGATCCTGCGTCGACTGGCACGAGAGTGGCACCGAGTTGCACTGGAAATTGTCGGCGCCATCCTGCGTGCTGTATCCGCCCTTCGAGTCGAAGAGCGAGGTCAGTCGGAGCATGTGGTTGAACAGATCGAACCCCGTGTTGATCGCCAGCAGATCGCGCGGGATCGCGTTGCCGTAGTTCTGGAACGACGAATCGACGTGCACCTCGCTCACCTGAAGGACGCCGTCGTGGTTGGCGTCGGCATAGGTGTACGGGTGATACCACTGCGAGTTGATCGGCTGACCGTCGCGCTGCTCGGTGAGACCGCCCGCTCCGATGATGCGCGCAACCCCGGTCGACGGATCGATGCCGAGGTTGACGATGAGCGCCGTGTTGTGCGACGCGGTGACCGTCAGGTCCCAGCCGAATCGCTTGCTGTCGTACAGCTGCGCGTTGAGTTGCAACTCGTGTCCGTAATTCTCCGTCGAGCCGGCGTTCTGCAGCAGGCTCGTGACGGAGGCGCCGGCCGACGGAGCGATCGGAACGCTGATCAGCGCGTCGTGCGTCGTCTTGTGATAGTAGGTGTAGTCGAGGTGCAGGCGGTTGCTCAGTGTATACGTCTCGAACCCGGCCTCCCACTCCGCCGAACGCTCGGGCTTGAGGTTCGGGTTGCCGGGGTTCGACGCGCTCAACGACGGCGTGTCGGTGCCCGTCGTCGCGCTACGACCGTCGATCGTCACGGTCCCCGGCGCAAACGTGATGAGGCCCTGCGTTCGACCCGGCTGAACGCCGCTCGCGCCGTACGAGGCGCGGACGCGGAACTGACTGAGGAAGTCCAACTTCTGCGGGAAAAACGACTCGTCCGACAAGAGCCACGAGACACTCGCCTTCGGGTAGAGCACGTGCTGGAAATTGGTGCCGAAGGCGCTGTTCTGGTCCGAGCGGGCCGCGATCGTGAGGAACACTCGATCGCGAAGCGAGGCGGCTTCCTGGGCGTAGACGCCGAGCGTCTTGACGACAGTCGGCTGCGACTCGCTCGCGCTGATCGTCGTGGCCGCAGCCACCGTCGTCGCGCCCGGCGGCAGACCCTGTCCGGTGCTGTTGACGGCGTCAGTCTCGAGATTCGTGTAGTCGGCGCCGATGGTCGTCTTGAGGTTCGCCCACGGCTTGGCGTTCCAGCTCGCGGTGCTGACGACCTTCGCCGAGAGGTTGCGGTTGTCCTGGCGGTTGTCGTTGATGTTGCCGATTCGCGCCGTCGCGCTCTGCGGCGGGCACTGGTTGAGCGCGCAGAGGTGGAAGTAGTTCGACGTCACGAGGTCGAGACCCACGGTTCCCTGGTTCGACAGCCACGGCAGCGGACGCCAGCTCGCGTCGAAGCTGCCAAGCATTCGCTGGACGTCGCTGAAGCTCGTCGCCTGCATGATGTCGCCGGGGTCCCACTGCAGATAGTCGTTGAGCGGAACGGCGGTGCCGTCGGCGTACTTCGCCTGCGTGGTCACCTTGTCGAGCCCCGGCCCCTTGAATCCGTAGTTCTGCAAACCGGTGTAGAGGAGCGCGATGATCAGGTCGCTCTCCGGCTCGATGCGGTTGTCTTCCTTGAGGAATCCGGCATTCGCGGTGAGATCGAACGTCGGGCTCACGGCGGCCGAGAGATTCGTCCGGAAGGACGCCTGTTGCTGCGCGAGCGGGTGGAACCACGCGTCTTGCACTTTGATGCCCGCGGTCTGGAAGCGCGTTACGTCGAACCCGGGCATCTGAATCGGACCGACCTCGTTGTTCAGCGAGCCGCTCGCGAAGTAGCGGACGGCGTCCGAGCCGCCGCTCACCTGCGCGGACGCGGCCTTGCGGTTGCCGAGGGTAATGAACGTGCGAGACGGATCGGCGAGGAGGTTGTAGTGCGTGACGCTGTCGGAAATGCACGTGCTGTTCGACGTCGGCGTCGTTCCCGGCGGAGCCATCGTTCCGAGCTGGCACCGAACGTTCTTGGTCGGGTTGCCGAGCGTGTGGCCCCAGTTCGCGTACATGTCGGGATAGTCGTTTCGGTCGTCGACGTTGCCGTACTCGCCGCTGAACGACCAGCGCGATGCGCCGGCGCGACCCTTCTTGGTCGTCACGACCACGACACCGTTGGCCGCGTCAGTTCCGTACAGCGTCGCCGCTGACGGGCCCTTCACGATTTCGATGTCCTCGATCTCGTCCGGATTGAGATTGTTCAGGAGCGAGAAACGCGTGTCCGTGCCGGTCGTGAGGTTGTCGGTCGCGATGCGGACGCCGTCGACGACCCAAATCGGCGCGTTCGACAGACTGATCGACGACACTCCGCGCACACGGACCGTCGGTGCGCCACCGAGCGTGGTTCCCGGCAACACGACGACGCCGGGCGCCTTGGCGGTCAACATGTCGGCGGTCGTCGAGATCTCGGAGACTTCGGCGGCCTTCGCGACGTTGACGGTGGAGATCGCGTTACCAAGCTCGACTTTTCGCGCCTGGCCCGTGGCGGTCGTCACGACTTCCTCGAGCTGCGCGACCGCCACCTCGAGCGCGAAGTCCGTAACGGTCGTTCCGCTCGGGTTGACCTCTACGTTTCGCTTTACGGAGCGGTAGCCCACGCGCAGGACCTGAAGCTGGACGCTGCCGGTGGGTGCGTTGCGCAGCGTGTACTTGCCGTCTTCACCGGTGCTGGCCGATACGCTGCCACTGATGACGATGACGCGCGCGTCGGCGAGGGGCGCATTGCCCTCTTTTGCGGTGACGTGTCCGGTGATGGTTGCTCCCTGTGCGGCCAACCGGCCACTCAGCGAGGTAAGGGAGAGGGCTGCTCCTACGACGGCGATCTTCCAGCGTCCCAAAGTCATTGTCACTCCTTTCGAGGAGATCGGGCGGGGAACGACCGATGTGCGTTCGGCCAAACGAACCGGCCCCGCGGTTCGGCGTCGGGGCGGCTGGGTGCGGGGGACTACGTGATTGCTGCTGGACTAAGCGGACTGCGGTTGGACTGACACATCGCCGACAAGTCCGGTCCCGAGCATTTTCGCGGGGTTCGGGATGGCGGAGACGCTACCGGCTTGGAGAATCAACGTCAAGAACCACCGACGGGAGCGGATCGGTCACATGACAGATGTAAGCGAGCTGCCGTTCTTCGGTTCCCGTCTTCACACCGAGCCAGCGCTGGTGCGTTGCCGTCGCGCACCGCATTTTCGCGTGGTCGCACATTGAAACCACGCGAGGAGACTCCTTTGTCCCGGATCATGCGTCCCACTCGAACGCTGTTCCTTCCTATCCTACTGGCCGCCGCCGGCTCGGCGGCGGCACAAAAGCCGCCCACTGCCGTCTCGGGAGCTTCGATACCGACCCCGGAGTCGGTGATCGGATTCCCCGTGGGCGAAGACTATAAGCTCTTCACCTACGACCAGTCGATCGACTACTTCAAGAAGCTCGCGGCGGCGAGCAACCGCGTCCGTTTGCTCACCGTCGGGAAGACGGCGTACGGGAAAACGTGGACCGCCGTTCTCATCTCGTCGCCGGCGAACCTCGCCCGTCTCGACAAGATCCGCGAGACGAACATGAAGCTCGCGCACCCGGCTGGCCTCACGGACGCGCAGGCGCGCGATCTCGCCCGACAAGGCCGGGCGATCGTGGACATCAGCGGCGGGCTGCACGCGTCGGAGATCGCCGGATCGCAGCATACGCCGCAGGTCGCCTACGAGCTGCTGTCGCGCGCGAACGAACCCGAGATGAAAACGATTCTCGACAGCGTCGTGTTTTTCCTCTGGCCGTCGATCAATCCGGACGGCCAGGACATCGTCGTGAATTGGTGCCGTCTGAACCAGCCCGACGCCGAGCACACGGTCCGCGGCGGCGTGCCGATGGAGCTCTACGAGAAGTACGTCGGACACGACAACAACCGCGATTCGTACATGCTCAATGTCATCGAGTCGCGCGTGATCCAGCGGACCTGGCGCGAATGGGAGCCCGACGTCATCTACGTGCAGCACCAGTCGTCGCCCTTCCCCACTCGCATCTGGATTCCGCCGTTTGCCGACCCGGTCGGTCTGCGTGTGCCGCCGATCATGGCGCGCGAGGTGAACGCGATCGGAACGCGCATCGCCGAACGGCTCGACGCGAACGGCCAACCGGGCGCCGTTTCGCAGCTCGAGACGTACGACGCGTGGTATCCGGGATACATCGACTACATGCCGATGTACCAGAACATCCCGTCGTGGTGGACGGAGACGCAGGGCGGCAACTGCGCGACGCCGCGCACGTCCACGGTGGCCGATCTCCCCGCGGACTACGCCGAGTTGCGGCCAACATCGCTGTACTCGAGCCCGTGGGCGCAGGGTAAATGGGGGCTTCGCGACGCCGTGAACTACATGGTCACAGCCGACATCGCGACGCTCGACTACGCGGCGCGGTTCAAGAGCGAGCTGTTGTACAACCGTTATCAGTCGGCGCGCAACACGATTCAGCAGTTCAAGACGAGCGCACCGTACGCGTACTTCATTCCGCAGGACCAGCACGACCGCGTGGCGCCGGTCGAATTGCTGCGACGCATGGCGTTCATGGGAATCCGCGTCCAACAGTTGAGCCGCGATGTCAACTACGGCGGCGTGAGCTATCCGAAGGGAACGTGGGTCATCCCGATGGATCAGGAGTACGCTCAGCTCGTCCGCGAGCTGTTCGAGCCACAGAAGTATCCGGACATGGGTGAGGACACGCCGTACGACGCCGCCGGATGGACGCTGCCATACCAAATGGGCGTCAATGTCGTCGAGGGAAAAACCCCGCTCGGCGACGACATTCGGGCCTCGCTCACCTCTCCTCGTGGCGCTCCCATAGACTGGCACACGGATCCGAACGAGCCCTTCACAACGAACGCCGAGGCAGCGGGAATCGTCCCCGCGGCGGGCGAGATCACCGGATCTGGCGATGCGCTGCTGTTGGATCCCGCTCAGAACAACTCTTTCAAGTTGATCAACCGCGCGCTTGCCGCGGGCGCGACGCTCCGATTCGCTCCGGCGTCGGGAAGCCGCGGAGCCCGATACGTCGTCACCGGTCTCGATCCGGCAAAGGCCGACGCGTGGGCGAAGGAGCTGTGGGTCACCGCGGAGCGCACGTCTTCGGCTCCGGCGGCCGCCAACGCGCCGACGCGAATCGCGCTGTACAAGTCGCAGCCCGGCGTGATGGACGAAGGCTGGACCGAATGGCTCTTCGACACGTACAACGCGAAGTACACGCTCATCACGCCGGCGGACTTGAAGGGCGGGAATCTGGAAAGCCGTTTCGACGTGATCGTCGTAGGGTCTCAGGGAGTCGGAGGAGGCGGACGCGGGGGACGTGGTGGCGGCGGCGGCGGCCGTGGAGGCCGCGGTGGCGCAGCGCCCGACAGCTCGGTCGCCGAGGAGCAGCGCGCGGTAGACGAATTCGTGCGCGGCGGTGGGACCGTGGTCGCGTGGAATCAGGGCGCCAACTCGCTCATCAGCACGCTGCGACTTCCGGTGCGCAACGTGGTTGCCGGACTGCCGCGGAAGGAGTTCTTCACCGGCGGCTCGATCATGTCCGTCGTCACCGATCCGGCGCATCCGGTGATGGCCGGAATGCCGGAGCGGGCGGACGTGATGGTGTTCAATAGCCCGGTGTTCACGACGCTCGACGGATTCGACGGATCGGTGATCGCGAAGTTCCCGAGCGACGGGACGCCGCTTCGATCCGGATTCCTCAACGGCCTGCCTCACATTCAGGGATACGCCGCGGCGCTCGACGTCAAACACGACAAGGGTCACGCCATTCTCTTCGGCTTCCAGCCCGAGTGGCGTGGTCAACCGACGGGGACGTTCCGCGCCGTGTTCAACGCGGCATTCTTCGCGCACGACGTTGCCGATCAGGCGAAGGGGACGGCTGGGTTCTGGACGGCGAAACCCTGAACAGCGAACGGCGAGACTGCCGGCCTCCGAGACTGCCAGACTCCGAAACGGCCGAACGCCGAGACTGCCGAACGCCGAGACTCCGAGACTTCCGAACTCCGAAAACTGCCGAACTCCAAAAACTGCCGAAATCCGAAACTGCCGAAATCCGAAACTGCCGAGGTTCGAAACCGCCGAATTCCGAGGCTGCCAAGGTTTGCCTTGAGCCCAGCCTCGGAATCCGGCATCTTTCGAGGGCACATCAATGCGCGCAGCTCGTCGCCATTGAAGTCGCACCATTGCGCGCGTAGCTCAGCTGGATAGAGCGTCGGCCTCCGGAGCCGAAGGTCACAGGTTCGAATCCTGTCGCGCGCGTCCTTGACCCCTTCGGCCGGCATCCGTAGCTTCGCTGGCCTCAGTTCTTGGTTTCACGACGCCGCCCTCCTCGTGCGGCACAGCGCGCGCTCAATACGGTACGTCGCGATGACGCGCGAACCGGGCATGGTTGAGCTCCGGCTCGAAGGCCCTCCCCCCTCCATTAGCCCTTCCCACCAACTCCGTCCGAACCGAGCCCGTCCCTCGCACCAGCCCGCCGACGCCCCCGCCCCCCCGCCCCCCCGCCCCCCCGTGAGCGTCGG
The DNA here is from genome assembly GCA_036003045.1 of Gemmatimonadaceae bacterium. Classification (NCBI taxonomy): domain Bacteria; kingdom Pseudomonadati; phylum Gemmatimonadota; class Gemmatimonadia; order Gemmatimonadales; family Gemmatimonadaceae; species Gemmatimonadaceae bacterium. Next base: position 7 of record DASYSS010000053.1, on the reverse strand, counting down.
CGCTGGC